>NZ_JBCLVN010000006.1:0-3412 GCF_039548315.1 Cellulomonas olei | reverse complement strand
CGCCGCGCCCTCCGCCCGCACCCGCACCCGCGCCGCGCCCTCCGCCCGCGCGCAGCCCGCGTCGAGAAGCCAGGACACGCCCGGGATCACGACGCCCGGCCGGCGTGTCCTGGACTCTCGGCGTCGCAGGGTGCGAGGGGTGCGTGCGCGGGGAGGGTGCGTGCGAGGGGAGGGTGCGTGCGCGGAGGGTGCGTGCGCGGAGGGCGCGCGGGGTCGTGCTGGGGGTCAGGACTGGCCGTCGAAGAGGCTCGTGACCGAGCCGTCGTCGAAGACCTCGCGGATCGCGCGCGCGATGAGCGGCGCGATGGACAGCACGGTCAGGTTCTCGAACCGGTGCTCGTCGGGGATCGGAAGCGTGTCGGTGACGATGACCTCGCGCGCCCCGCACTGCTGGAGGCGGTCGGTGGCCGGGTCGGACAGCACGCCGTGCGTCGCGGCGACGATGACGTCCTTCGCGCCCGCCTCCTTGAGCACGCGCACCGCCCCGGTGATCGTGCCGGCGGTGTCGATGAGGTCGTCGACCAGCACGCAGGTCCGGCCCTCGACGTCGCCGACCACGCGGTTCGCGACCGTCTTGTTGGGCTGCCGGATGTCGCGGGACTTGTGCACGAACGCCAGCGGCCCGCCGCCGAGCTTCTGCGCCCACAGCTCGGCGACGCGGATGCGACCGGCGTCCGGGGACACGACGGTGACGTTCTGCACGTCGACCCGGGTCCGCACGTACTCGGTGAGGATCGGCATGGCCCACAGGTGGTCGACCGGGCCGTCGAAGAAGCCCTGGATCTGCGCGGCGTGCAGGTCGACGCTCATCAGCCGGTCGGCGCCCGCGGTCTTGAACAGGTCCGACACCAGGCGGGCCGAGATCGGCTCGCGGCCGCGGTGCTTCTTGTCCTGCCGGGCGTAGCCGTAGAACGGGGCGATCACGGTGATCGTCTTGGCCGAGGCCCGCTTGAGCGCGTCGACCATGAGGAACTGCTCCATCAGCCACTGGTTGATGGGCGCCGCGTGGCTCTGCAGCACGAACACGTCCGCGCCGCGCACCGACTCGGCGAACCGCACGTAGATCTCGCCGTTCGCGAAGTCGTACGCGGTGGTGGGCAGCAGGTCGATGTCGAGGCTCTGCGCCACGGCCGCGGCCAGGTCGGGGTGCGCGCGACCCGAGACCAGGACGAGCCGCTTCTCACCGTCCTGCGAGACGATCCCGGTCATCGTGCGGTGTCCTCCGTGCTGGGCTGGGCGTCGGGCAGCGGGGCCGGGTGGTCCGGCAGGTGCGGGGGCGGCGTGGAGTAGACCCCCGAGCCGGCGGCGCGGCCGGCGCGCTCACGCTCGGCGCGCGCCTGGGGCGAGAGCTGGTCGTCCTCGCCGCGGGCGCGGGCGGCGGCCTCGGCGGCGGGGGTGCCGGCGCGGGACCGGGAGACCCAGCCCTCGATGTTCCGCTGGGCGCCGGCGCTCACGGCCAGCGCACCCGGCGGGACGTCGTGCCGGATGACCGAGCCGGCACCGGTGTAGGCGCCGTCGCCGACGGTCACCGGGGCGACGAACATGTTGTCCGAGCCGGTGCGGGCGTACGAGCCGATCGTCGTGCGGTGCTTGCGCACCCCGTCGTAGTTGACGAACACCGACGCCGCGCCGATGTTCGTCTCCTCGCCGATGGTCGCGTCGCCCACGTACGACAGGTGCGGCACCTTGGAGCCGGCGCCGATCTCCGCGTTCTTCGTCTCGACGAACGTGCCGATCTTGCCGCGCTCGCCGAGCACGGTCCCGGGCCGCAGGTAGGCGAACGGGCCGACCGTGGCGCCCTCGCCGATCACCGCGAGCGACCCGTGGGTCCGCACGACGGTCGCGCCGGCGTGCACCTCGACGTCCGTCAGGGTGGTGTCCGGGCCGATCGTGGCGCCGGAGGCGACCGACGTCGCGCCGTGCAGCTGGGTGCCGGGCAGCAGGGTGACGTCCTGCGCGAGCTCGACGTCGACGTCCACCCAGGTGGTCGCGGGGTCCACGACCGTCACGCCGGCGCGCATCCAGTCGTCCAGGACGCGGCGGTTGAGCTCGGCGCGCAGCACCGCGAGCTGCGCCCGGTCGTTGACGCCCTCGACGAGCACCGGGTCGTCCGTGCGCAGTGCGCGCACCCGGCCGCCGTCGGCCCGCGCGATCGCCAGCACGTCCGTCAGGTAGACCTCGCCCTGCGCGTTGTCGCGCCCGAGCCGGCCGAACGCCCCGCGGAGCACCGCGGCGTCGAACACGTAGACCGACGAGTTGATCTCGGCGATCGCGCGCTGCTCGTCGGTCGCGTCCTTCTCCTCGACGATGCCGAGCACGTCGCCCGCGTCGGCCGGGTCCTGCGAGCGCAGGATGCGCCCGTACCCGGTCGGGTCGGCGACCTCGGTGGTCAGCACGGTCACGGCGTTGCCGTCCGCGGCGTGCGCGGCGAGCAGCTCGGCCAGCGTCCCGCCGTCGAGCAGCGGGATGTCCCCCGCCAGCACCACGACCGGGCCCTCGACGAGCACGCCCGCGGCGGAGCCGGGCACGCCCGGGCCGTCCCCGGCGGACGCGGCCTCGGCCTGCGCGGCGGCGTCGAGCACCGCGAGCGCGCACTGCACGGCGCGGCCGGTGCCCGGCACGTCGTCCTGGTCGGCGACCAGGACCTGGGGCATGAGCTCGCGGGCGTGCGCGGCCACCTGGTCGCGCTCGTGCCGGACGACGACCGCCGTCCGGCGGGGCTCGAGCGCCTGGGCCGCGGCGAGCGCGTGCCCGAGCATCGAGCGGCCCGCGAGGGTGTGCAGGACCTTGGGTGTGGCCGAACGCATCCGGGTGCCCTCACCTGCGGCGAGGACGACGACCGCAGCGGGGCGGGGGGTGGTCACCTGTGGGTGCTCCCTGTCGAGAGGTCTGCCCGGACGAACGCGGGGGCGCGGCCGGGCGGGGACGTCGTGCTCCCGCACTCTACCGCCGTCGCGGCGACCCCCGGCGCGCGTCCGCCGACTCCCCGCACGTGCGCGACCACCCCGGACCCGTGCGCACCGGCCGCCGCAGCGGTCGTCCCGGCGTGCCGGGCGCGCGGCGGTCGGCGGCGCGCGGGGGGTGTGCGGGCGGGTGTGCGGGAGGGACGCGGGCACACCCCTCCGCACGCCCGCGTCCCTCCCGCACGTCTGGGGGTCAGCCCTCGCCGCGGACCCGGCGGCGGCCACGGAGCGCGAGGAGCGCGCCGCCGGCGACCACCAGCGCCGAGGCGCACAGCAGCACCACGCCGGCGGGGCTGCCGGTCCACGCCAGGACGCCGCTCGCCGCGCTCGGCGTGCTCGCCGTCGACGACGGAGCGGTTTCACCGGGCAGGGCCACCACGGTCGGGTCGGGGGACGGCGCCGGGTCCGGGTCGACGGGCTGCGGGTCGACCGGCTCCGGGTCGACCGGC